>NZ_CAWOJA010000034.1:0-3068 GCF_963881615.1 Rahnella sp. CJA17(1/100)
TGGATTAGTCTGTAACAGAGTCTCTCAAATAATCGCAGCGCGATGGTGGAAACACCTTCGGGTTGTGAGGTTAAGCGACTAAGCGTACACGGTGGATGCCTAGGCAGTCAGAGGCGATGAAGGGCGTGCTAATCTGCGAAAAGCGTCGGTAAGGTGATATGAACCGTTATACCCGACGATACCCGAATGGGGAAACCCAGTGTGTTTCGACACATTATCATTACATGAATACATAGTGTAATGAGGCGAACCGGGGGAACTGAAACATCTAAGTACCCCGAGGAAAAGAAATCAACCGAGATTCCCCCAGTAGCGGCGAGCGAACGGGGAAGAGCCCAGAACCAGCATCAGTTTGTGTGTTAGTGGAAGCGTCTGGAAAGTCGCACGGTACAGGGTGATAGTCCCGTACACAAAAATGCACAAGTTGTGAGTTCGATGAGTAGGGCGGGACACGTGACATCCTGTCTGAATATGGGGGGACCATCCTCCAAGGCTAAATACTCCTGACTGACCGATAGTGAACCAGTACCGTGAGGGAAAGGCGAAAAGAACCCCGGCGAGGGGAGTGAAATAGAACCTGAAACCGTGTACGTACAAGCAGTGGGAGCCTACTTGTTAGGTGACTGCGTACCTTTTGTATAATGGGTCAGCGACTTATATTTTGTAGCAAGGTTAACCGAATAGGGGAGCCGTAGGGAAACCGAGTCTTAACTGGGCGTCAAGTTGCAAGGTATAGACCCGAAACCCGGTGATCTAGCCATGGGCAGGTTGAAGGTTGGGTAACACTAACTGGAGGACCGAACCGACTAATGTTGAAAAATTAGCGGATGACTTGTGGCTGGGGGTGAAAGGCCAATCAAACCGGGAGATAGCTGGTTCTCCCCGAAAGCTATTTAGGTAGCGCCTCGTGAACTCATCTTCGGGGGTAGAGCACTGTTTCGACTAGGGGGCCATCCCGGCTTACCAACTCGATGCAAACTACGAATACCGAAGAATGTTATCACGGGAGACACACGGCGGGTGCTAACGTCCGTCGTGAAGAGGGAAACAACCCAGACCGCCAGCTAAGGTCCCAAAGTCATGGTTAAGTGGGAAACGATGTGGGAAGGCATAGACAGCCAGGATGTTGGCTTAGAAGCAGCCATCATTTAAAGAAAGCGTAATAGCTCACTGGTCGAGTCGGCCTGCGCGGAAGATGTAACGGGGCTAAACCATGCACCGAAGCTGCGGCAGCGACGCTTAGGCGTTGTTGGGTAGGGGAGCGTTCTGTAAGCCGTCGAAGGTGAACTGTGAGGTTTGCTGGAGGTATCAGAAGTGCGAATGCTGACATAAGTAACGATAATGCGGGTGAAAAACCCGCACGCCGGAAGACCAAGGGTTCCTGTCCAACGTTAATCGGGGCAGGGTGAGTCGACCCCTAAGGCGAGGCTGAAAAGCGTAGTCGATGGGAAGCAGGTTAATATTCCTGCACTTGGTGTTACTGCGAAGGGGGGACGGAGAAGGCTAGGCTGGCCGGGCGACGGTTGTCCCGGTTCAAGCGTGTAGGGGGTGTGACCTGGTAAATCCGGTTGCATATCAACCCTGAGGCGTGATAACGAGCCACTACGGTGGTGAAGTAGCTGATGCCATGCTTCCAGGAAAAGCCTCTAAGCTCCAGGTAACACGAAATCGTACCCCAAACCGACACAGGTGGTCAGGTAGAGAATACTCAGGCGCTTGAGAGAACTCGGGTGAAGGAACTAGGCAAAATGGTGCCGTAACTTCGGGAGAAGGCACGCTGGCGCGTAGGTGAAGGGACTTGCTCCCGGAGCTGAAGCCAGTCGAAGATACCAGCTGGCTGCAACTGTTTAATAAAAACACAGCACTGTGCAAACACGAAAGTGGACGTATACGGTGTGACGCCTGCCCGGTGCCGGAAGGTTAATTGATGGGGTCAGCCGCAAGGCGAAGCTCTTGATCGAAGCCCCGGTAAACGGCGGCCGTAACTATAACGGTCCTAAGGTAGCGAAATTCCTTGTCGGGTAAGTTCCGACCTGCACGAATGGCGTAATGATGGCCAGGCTGTCTCCACCCGAGACTCAGTGAAATTGAACTCGCTGTGAAGATGCAGTGTACCCGCGGCAAGACGGAAAGACCCCGTGAACCTTTACTATAGCTTGACACTGAACATTGAGCCTTGATGTGTAGGATAGGTGGGAGGCTTTGAAGCGTGGACGCCAGTCTGCGTGGAGCCAACCTTGAAATACCACCCTTTAATGTTTGATGTTCTAACTCGGCCCCGTGATCCGGGGTGAGGACAGTGTCTGGTGGGTAGTTTGACTGGGGCGGTCTCCTCCTAAAGAGTAACGGAGGAGCACGAAGGTTAGCTAATCACGGTCGGACATCGTGAGGTTAGTGCAATGGCATAAGCTAGCTTGACTGCGAGAGTGACGGCTCGAGCAGGTACGAAAGTAGGTCATAGTGATCCGGTGGTTCTGAATGGAAGGGCCATCGCTCAACGGATAAAAGGTACTCCGGGGATAACAGGCTGATACCGCCCAAGAGTTCATATCGACGGCGGTGTTTGGCACCTCGATGTCGGCTCATCACATCCTGGGGCTGAAGTAGGTCCCAAGGGTATGGCTGTTCGCCATTTAAAGTGGTACGCGAGCTGGGTTTAGAACGTCGTGAGACAGTTCGGTCCCTATCTGCCGTGGGCGTTGGAAGATTGAGAGGGGCTGCTCCTAGTACGAGAGGACCGGAGTGGACGCATCACTGGTGTTCGGGTTGTCATGCCAATGGCATTGCCCGGTAGCTAAATGCGGAAAAGATAAGCGCTGAAAGCATCTAAGCGCGAAACTTGCCTCGAGATGAGTCTTCCCTGTGGCTTTAAGCCACCTGAAGGGACGTTTAAGACTAAGACGTTGATAGGCTGGGTGTGTAAGTGCAGCGATGCATTGAGCTAACCAGTACTAATGACCCGAGAGGCTTAACCTTACAACACCAAAGGTGTTTTTAGAGACTTGAAGTAGATTTTCAGCTGAAGTTCCGAGATTGGTTCGTAGTGCAAGCCTGATTTAAGGTGAGCG
>NZ_CAWOJA010000035.1:0-2501 GCF_963881615.1 Rahnella sp. CJA17(1/100)
AGGTAAGCGTAAACCCAGCACCGTATGTAGCCATTAAGCCAGTACTGATAACTTAGACGCCCACCTGTTACAGACGGACATCTAAGTATGGAATCCCAATCCTGGCGAAAAGAACCCCGTAAAAATTATTCGAACGACTTCAAGCTACGTATGGTTGAACTTGCTTCACGCCCCGGTGCCTGCGTTGCTCAAATTGCCCGTGAAAACGGCGTCAACGACAACGTCATCTTCAAATGGCTACGACTCTGGCAGAATGAAGGCCGTATATCACGCCGACTTCCGGCAACAGTCGAATCTTCACCCTCACCGACAATGCTGCCTGTTGAGGTGATACCTGATCCGACACCATCAGCCGGGATGAATACAGAACCGGGGCAGCTCTCAGCGCTGAATGCCTCCTCCTGTTGTGTTGAGTTCCGCCACGGCAAAATGACGCTTGAGAACCCGTCACCAGAGTTGCTGGCCGTGCTGCTCCGCGAACTGACCG
Source organism: Rahnella sp. CJA17(1/100) (assembly GCF_963881615.1). Classification (NCBI taxonomy): domain Bacteria; kingdom Pseudomonadati; phylum Pseudomonadota; class Gammaproteobacteria; order Enterobacterales; family Yersiniaceae; genus Rahnella; species Rahnella sp. CJA17(1/100). Next base: position 488 of record NZ_CAWOJA010000035.1, read on the forward strand.
GGAGAAGCCAATGATACCCCTCCCGTCAGGCACCCGTATCTGGCTGGTTGCTGGCGTCACGGATATGCGTAAATCGTTCAATGGTCTGGGCGAGTTGGTACAGCATGCACTTGATGAAAACCCGTTCTCCGGCCACCTGTTTATCTTTCGTGGTCGCAAAGGCGATACCGTGAAGATACTCTGGGCTGATGCTGACGGTCTGTGCCTGTTTACCAAACGGCTGGAAGCAGGCCAGTTCATCTGGCCTGCTGTACGCGATGGAAAAATCGCCATCACCCGCTCACAACTCGCTATGCTCCTCGATAAGCTGGACTGGCGTCAGCCTAAAACTTCACGCCTTAACTCACTGACAATGTTGTAAAAAGAGCATGACCGCATTATAAATGTGGTCATGAGTCAGGATTATCTCGCCCGTATCGCCGCGCTGGAAGATGCGCTTCGCCAGAAAGACAATCAGCTTAGCCTCGTTGCAGAGACTGAGTCGTTCCTGCGTTCGGCACTGGCTCGCGCAGAAGAGAAAATAGAGAACGAAGAGCGCGAAATAGAGCATCTGCGGGCACAGATAGAAAAACTGCGACGAATGTTGTTCGGTACCCGTTCTGAAAAGCTGCGCCGTCAGGTTGAAGAAGCCGAAGCCCTGCTGAAGTTGCAGGAGCAGCAAAGCGATCGTTACAACGGTCGGGATACCGATCCGCAGGTTCCGCGCCAGCTTCGCCAGTCCCGTCACCGCAGGCCTCTTCCTGAGCATCTTCCCCGCGAGATCCATCGTCTGGAGCCTGTGGAAAGCTGCTGCCCGGACTGCGGCAGTGATATGAAATACCTCAGTGAAGTCAGCGCTGAACAGCTGGAACTGGTCTCCAGCGCCCTGAAAGTCATCCGCACGGTCAGAGTGAAAAAGGCCTGCACCCGATGCGACTGCATCGTTGAAGCACCTGCGCCATCACGCCCCATCGATCGGGGTACCGCTGGTCCGGGTCTGCTGGCCCGCGTGTTAACAGCCAAATACTGTGAGCACACCCCGTTATACCGACAGACGGAAATCCTTGGCCGACAGGGTGTGGATCTGAGTCGTGCACTACTCTCCAACTGGGTGGATGCCTGTTGCCGGTTAATGGCCCCGCTGGATGAGGCCCTTTACCACTACGTGATGGACTCCCGCAAACTGCATACGGATGATACTCCAGTGCCGGTACTGGCGCCGGGGAGAAAGAAGACGAAAACCGGGCGCATCTGGACGTATGTGCGCGATGACCGGAACGCTGGCTCGTCAGACCCGCCAGCGGCGTGGTTCGCCTTCTCTCCGGACAGGCAGGGGAAACACCCTCAGCAGCATCTTCGACATTATCATGGTGTGCTGCAGGCGGATGCCTTCGCCGGTTATGATCGGTTGTTCAGTCCGGAACGTGAAGGTGGGCCACTGACAGAAGCTGCGTGCTGGGCCCATGCCCGCAGAAAAATCCATGACGTCTATATAAGCACTCAAACAGCGACAGCAGCAGAAGCCCTGAAACGCATCGGTGAGCTGTACGCAATAGAGGAAGAAATACGCGGCTGGCCGGAAGCAGAAAGGTTGTCATCCAGGCAGTCCCGGAGTAAGCCGCTGCTGGCATCCTTGCATGTGTGGTTGGTGGAGAAAAGCGCAACGTTGTCGAAAAAATCCCGGCTGGGCGAGGCGTTCGCTTATGCCCTGAATCAGTGGGATGCCCTGTGCTACTACTGCGATGATGGCCTGGCAGAGCCTGATAACAACGTGGCAGAACGCGCGCTACGAGCCGTCTGCCTTGGTAAGAAAAATTACATCTTCTTCGGCAGCGACCACGGCGGTGAGCGCGGAGCCCTGCTATATGGTCTAATCGGAACATGCAGGCTCAATGGTATCGATCCGGAAGCCTACCTTCGCCATGTCCTGAGCGTACTGCCGGAGTGGCCCAGCAACAAAGTGGCGGAACTGCTGCCATGGAACGTAGATCTCACCAATAAATAATCGTCAATACGGTGCTCACTTAATGCTTAC
>NZ_CAWOJA010000036.1:0-2267 GCF_963881615.1 Rahnella sp. CJA17(1/100)
CACAGACGCCAAAGGCAACGTTAACGAAGTCGAAAATATCACCGGGCATGCGCTTGCCGGCGCAGTGGTCGCCTATCTGCAGGGCGGTTCTGTGTCGGGCGGTGCAGCCGGGGCCGCGACCGGTGAACTGGCTGCGCAGTTGATTGCGAAAGAGCTGTATCCGGGAGTAAAACCGGAAAATCTAACGAATGAGCAAAAGGCCAATGTGAGCGCGCTGAGCACGCTTGCCGCCGGGTTGGCAGGCGGCGTAGCCGGGGATTCGTCGTTTGCCGCAGGGACAGGTGCGGTTGCCGGGAAGACGGCGGTGGAGAATAACTTCCTCAGCGTGGAAGAAAAGACGAAGCTGGAGCTGGCGAAGCAAAAACTCCAGAACAGTAAAGATCCGGTGGAGCGTGAGCAGGCACAGCAACAGATAAACGACCTGCGTGAGAAAGATATCGCCAGCGACAAAAAGGTTATTGATGCGTGCAGTAATGGCAAGGCCGGAAGTGCGGGGTGTGCCAGTGCAAGACTTGAAGTTATAGCGGCTAAGGGCGAGTACGAAACCGGCCAATATAACAATAAAATCAGTGATATGTACGCGGACTCGTACGGGAAAATAGTTAATCTATTGAATATCACGAGCGTTGATGCGCAGAATCAGCAACAGGTAAAGGATGCGCTGACGCAATATGCAATGGATGTTCTGGGGGTAGACCGTAAGACTGCGGAAGGTTACGCCGAAACGAAGCAGGGAATGGATATCATTATTGCTTCGGTAACGCCGATAATGGGTGGCGCGGCAGCAAGTAAACTAGGAAATATAAGTACAGAAGCCAATGTAAAAGCGTCGTTGCTGAAGGAAATGTCTTCTCAGGGGATAAAATACACACCTGAAAATATTGTACAAGTTGCAAAAAATTCTGATGGGAAAATCATTTTCCTCGAATCCGGTAATGGCAAAGCCGGTTTGCAGCACATCATCGACGAACATGCAAAAGACTTTGCGAATATCGGTGTATCTGAAGCACAAATTCCTAACGTTGTGATGAAAGCTGTCTCAGAAGGGAATATTGTTGGGTATCAAGGGAAAGGTACAGGGCGTCCTATATATGAAACTGTCATAAATGGTGAAGTTCACCGCCTCGCAATTACTGTGTCTAGCAATGGTTTTATGGTAGGTGCTAATCCTGCCGGGAGAGTAAAATGAAAATAATAAAGTTAATGGCAGATTATTACTCCTTTCCGCTGTGGAATAACTCTCCAGGAGAGGTTGGTAATATTGATCCGGAAAGTTTACCTCTTTCAGATGAATTAAAGGAGAGGCTTAATAACTGGTCGGAAAAATATGACTCAATATTAAATGATGAAGATCCAGCGTCGTCAGATTTTGCGACAAAGGAAGATCAACTAACTTTTATCCATGAAGGTGGTGAACTCGCTAAATGTCTTCAGGTCGAATTAGGGGATGCCTACCAGATTACATATTACTCTGATTATTAATCGATTAATCCCGGCCCCTGAGCTGGGATTTTTGTATCCGTCAGTCAGCCGTGTCGGACGGCACTATCGTTGTGCGTGACAACGCGGCTCAGCAGCAAAATATCAATGATCTCAGCCGCGACACGGAACATGCCAACGCCAGCATCAGCCCAATTTGCGATAAGGAGAAAGAGCAGAACCGCCTGAAACAGGCGCATATCATCGGGGAAATTGGCGTTCAGGCGATGATGGATATTGCGCGGACGCATGGTTAGGGCTATCGGATGGCCAAGCCAAGCCAAGCCAAGCAAACCGCAGTGCCCCTATTGAAGAGCAGAAACAGATAACCAACGGGGAACTGGTCAGCACCGTCATAATCATCTGACATGATGATTCTGAAGGTACTGAGTGTAGATGTCGATCCGCAGCAACGATGTTACGCTTTATAAAAGCTTACTCACTAATTTGATAAAGAAAAATGCATCGCTGAAACTGCTGATACCTCTGAATAAGTTTTTAAACGCTATATTCGCTCTGAAGTTGGTTTTCAGGGCAGATTTATCCTGAACATTATCCTGTAGTGGAATACTAAATCTGGCCACCTGAATAGAGGTGATATCATCGCCTCATAGTCAAAACAGGTGACATTATGACCGGACGTAACAGACGTAATTTTAGCCCCCGAGTTTCGCCTCGAAGCTGCCCAGCTTGTACTCGATCAGCACTACACCGTTGCCGCCGCTGCAACGGCAATGAATGTCGGTAAATCCACGATGGATAAATGGGTTCGCCAGCTTAAAGAAGAA
>NZ_CAWOJA010000037.1:0-1991 GCF_963881615.1 Rahnella sp. CJA17(1/100)
GCCGTGCAGGCAGCTCAATTTAACCAGGAGGATTTATGTCAGTTACTGTTAATGAATGGATGTTGAAATATGAAGCTATTGTGCTGAACCGGCTTACTGTGGGCGAAATCAAGCCGAAAACATGGGGGGACTATAAACGGCTCATCCGCTTTTGTTCTGCAACGTGGGGGGTGAAACCTCTGAACGCGCTGTCTATTTCAGAGATAACCGCAGAAATAAAACAAAAAGCCGACACCGCGCCTTTTGCCGCCCGGCGGTTAAGGATAAATCTTTCCAATATGTTTTTAGAAGCACAGCGAGAGGGCGTAATTCCACCAGGGCACAATCCTGCGTTACTGTCCCGTCCCTTGCTGACCGCTGTTAAGACCGAGCGCCTGCTCTTTAACGAGTGGCTTCTGATATTTAAAGCGGCAAGCTATTGTGCGCCTGACTATTTCCAGCGAGCCATGCTGTTAGCCATTATGACCGGTCAGCGGAGAGCGGACATCGCCAAAATGCATTCAAGCCATGTCCGGGATGGCTACCTGCATATTGATCAGCAGAAAACGGCGGAGCGTATAGCCCTGCCTCTGACGTTAAAACTGGCGTCATTGGGCTGCACGCTGGGTGAAGTCGTGGATATGTGTCCCAGTAACGGCTGGCTGATCCAGCATAAAGGCAAGCCGGTTCACCTGTGGTCTCTGACGTGCTGGTTTCAAAAATGCAGAGAATCGGCAGGCATAGAAGCCGCTGGCGGAAAAATGCCGCCTAGCTTCCGGGAGCAGCGCTCTCTTTCGGAAAGGCTGTATCGCGAACAGGGGGTGGATACGCGTACATTGCTTGGTCATAAGTATCAGCAAATAACCGACGGGTATAATGATATTCGCGGTAAAGATTACCGGAGATTGAAAATCTGAACCTGCGAGCATAGGCGGGATTACCTGCCTATGCTTCTATGTAGTGGAATACTAGGCTGTGTCCCTTAATCACCTGAGCTATAGTAACTACTTGTTCCCACAACACATTGAACTATGGCCCGATACGATCTTCCCGATGAAGCATGGAGCATCATCCAGCCCTTGCTGCCTGCTGAACCCACATCCCCACGGGCCGGACGCCCATGGGCTGAGCATCGTAAAATCATTAACGGTATGTTCTGGGTGTTGTGTTCTGGCGCACCCTGGCGCGATTTACCTGAGCGATATGGTTCGTGGAAAACGGTTTATAATCGCTTTAACCGGTGGTCAAAATCGGGTGTTATTAACATTATTTTCAACAGGTTACTTTCGTTACTTGATGCAAACGGCCTTGTTGACTGGTCTGCCACGGCGCTGGATGGCAGCAATATCCGCGCGCTGAAATGTGCTGCCGGCGCTCAAAAAAACATATCGATATCACCGCAGATAATGGGCTGGGTCGCTCTCGCGGTGGTTTTGGCACCAAAATCCATCTGGCGACAGACGCAGGCGGTCTGCCGTTAAACATTGTACTGAGTCCCGGACAGGCTCACGAAAGCCAGTTCGCATTACGCCTGCTGGATGGTATTGGTGTTCAGCATCAGAACGGCAGTATGAAACGTCGTGGTCATGCGGTGCTGGCTGATAAGGCCTACTCGGGACATGCACTTCGCAATGAGCTGAAACGAAAAGGGATAAAAGTGGTTATCCCCCGAAAATCTAATGAAAAAATGGCATCGGATGGCGTTCACAACTCGACCGTGATGCCTACCGAAATCGCAACGTTGTTGAGCGGTGTTTTGGCCGCTTGAAAGAATACCGTCGCATCGCTAATCGTTACGATAAAACGGCGAGAAATTATCTGTCGATGGTGAAACTGGGCTGCATCCGGCTCTTTTACAAGAAGTTATGCAATTAAGGGACACAGCCTAAATCTGGCCACCTGAATAGAGGTGATATCATCGCCTCATAGTCAAAACAGGTGACATTATGACCGGACGTAACAGACGTAATTTTAGCCCCGAGTTTCGCCTCGAAGCTGCCCAGCTTGTACTC
>NZ_CAWOJA010000038.1:0-1629 GCF_963881615.1 Rahnella sp. CJA17(1/100)
AATCTCTGAGCACCGCTTCACTTGTTGAAGCAAATCGAACTTTTAATTGAAGAGTTTGATCATGGCTCAGATTGAACGCTGGCGGCAGGCCTAACACATGCAAGTCGAGCGGCAGCGGAAAGTAGCTTGCTACTTTGCCGGCGAGCGGCGGACGGGTGAGTAATGTCTGGGAAACTGCCTGATGGAGGGGGATAACTACTGGAAACGGTAGCTAATACCGCATGACCTCGAAAGAGCAAAGTGGGGGATCTTCGGACCTCACGCCATCGGATGTGCCCAGATGGGATTAGCTAGTAGGTGAGGTAATGGCTCACCTAGGCGACGATCCCTAGCTGGTCTGAGAGGATGACCAGCCACACTGGAACTGAGACACGGTCCAGACTCCTACGGGAGGCAGCAGTGGGGAATATTGCACAATGGGCGCAAGCCTGATGCAGCCATGCCGCGTGTGTGAAGAAGGCCTTAGGGTTGTAAAGCACTTTCAGCGAGGAGGAAGGCATCACACTTAATACGTGTGGTGATTGACGTTACTCGCAGAAGAAGCACCGGCTAACTCCGTGCCAGCAGCCGCGGTAATACGGAGGGTGCAAGCGTTAATCGGAATTACTGGGCGTAAAGCGCACGCAGGCGGTTTGTTAAGTCAGATGTGAAATCCCCGCGCTTAACGTGGGAACTGCATTTGAAACTGGCAAGCTAGAGTCTTGTAGAGGGGGGTAGAATTCCAGGTGTAGCGGTGAAATGCGTAGAGATCTGGAGGAATACCGGTGGCGAAGGCGGCCCCCTGGACAAAGACTGACGCTCAGGTGCGAAAGCGTGGGGAGCAAACAGGATTAGATACCCTGGTAGTCCACGCTGTAAACGATGTCGACTTGGAGGTTGTGCCCTTGAGGCGTGGCTTCCGGAGCTAACGCGTTAAGTCGACCGCCTGGGGAGTACGGCCGCAAGGTTAAAACTCAAATGAATTGACGGGGGCCCGCACAAGCGGTGGAGCATGTGGTTTAATTCGATGCAACGCGAAGAACCTTACCTACTCTTGACATCCACGGAATTCGCCAGAGATGGCTTAGTGCCTTCGGGAACCGTGAGACAGGTGCTGCATGGCTGTCGTCAGCTCGTGTTGTGAAATGTTGGGTTAAGTCCCGCAACGAGCGCAACCCTTATCCTTTGTTGCCAGCACGTAATGGTGGGAACTCAAAGGAGACTGCCGGTGATAAACCGGAGGAAGGTGGGGATGACGTCAAGTCATCATGGCCCTTACGAGTAGGGCTACACACGTGCTACAATGGCATATACAAAGAGAAGCGAACTCGCGAGAGCAAGCGGACCTCATAAAGTATGTCGTAGTCCGGATTGGAGTCTGCAACTCGACTCCATGAAGTCGGAATCGCTAGTAATCGTAGATCAGAATGCTACGGTGAATACGTTCCCGGGCCTTGTACACACCGCCCGTCACACCATGGGAGTGGGTTGCAAAAGAAGTAGGTAGCTTAACCTTCGGGAGGGCGCTTACCACTTTGTGATTCATGACTGGGGTGAAGTCGTAACAAGGTAACCGTAGGGGAACCTGCGGTTGGATCACCTCCTTACCTCAAGATACGCATTGTGCAGTGTCCACACAGATTGTCTGAT
>NZ_CAWOJA010000039.1:0-1500 GCF_963881615.1 Rahnella sp. CJA17(1/100)
CAATCCAGTTATCGCCTGAGTGAGACCAAAACCAGCGGCATGTTCAGCGGCGGCGGACTGGGCGTGACGTTCGGCAGCAAATCCTCGCGTCAGCAAATCAATCAGGACGGTACCACCCAGAGCCAGAGCAGCAGTGCCGTCGGCAGCACCGGCGGCAACGTGAATCTGATTGCCGGTGAAAAGGCGCATATCGGTGGCTCGGATGTGATCGCTAAAAATGACGTCAACATCGTCGGCGGCTCGGTCACGGTTGACCCCGGCAATGACATGCTGACCCGCAAACAAATCTACGAGCAGAAACAAAGCGGCCTGACGGTCTCGCTGTCGAGCCCGGTGACGGATGCGCTGTTGTCGCTCACCAGCATTGCCAAACAGGCCTCACAGACCGGCGACGGCCGAATGAAAGCACTGTATGGCGTGCAGGCGGTGGAGCAGGGCTGGATGTCCTCGATGGACGGGACCGCAACGCAGGCGTCTCAGTTGATGAATGGCAAAGTGGATGGCAACCTGGTCCAGTTGCAGGTCAATATCGGTGCGAGTAAAAGTAAATCCACTTCCGAACTGGAACAAAATCAGGTCACTGGCAGCACGATTACCGGTGGACGTAATGTTGCCATCGTTTCGACAGGTGCCAACGGGCAAAGCGGTGATATCACTATCACCGGCAGCGGTGTGACGGGAAATAAAGTCACGCTTGCTGCGCAGAACGATCTGCTATTGCAGGCCGCGACGAATAACAGCAAACAGACGAGTAAAGACAGTTCAAACGGCTGGAGTGTCGGCGCGCATATCTCACTGGGTAAGGAAACCGGCATTGGGGTACAGGGTAATGGGTATGCTGCGAAAGGTTCCTCGGACGGTGAAACGACGGAATACGTCAATACCCGCGTAAATGCCAAAGATAACCTGATGTTAAGCAGCGGGCGTGACACCGTACTCTCCGGAGCGCAGGCGCTGGGCGATAAAATCACGGCAAATATCGGGCGTGATTTGACGCTCACCAGTCAGCAGGATACCGACGACTACCAGAGTAAACAGCAGAGCATCAGCGGTGGATTCAGCTTCACCTTTGGGTCGATGACCGGCTCGGCTTCCCTGAGTATGAGCAAGTCTAAAACCCAAAGTGAATACGCCAGCGTGGGCGACCAGAGCGGGCTGTTTGCGGGCAATCAGGGTTATGACATCTACGTCGGTGACCATACACAACTGAACGGTGCCGTGATTGCCTCGACCGCTGATGCGGCCAATAACAGTCTGAATACAGGGACGCTGGGCTGGGACGATATCCAGAACAAGGCAAACTACAGTGCCAGCAGCGTTGGGGTCAGCGCCGGTTTCTCATCCAGTAAAGACCAGGGGGACGTGCGGCACAATGCAGGGGGTGTGCTGCCGGTGATGACCAATGCCAGCGGCAGCGCATCGGGCACCACCCGTTCAGCGGTTGCTGATGGCAGCATTACGGTGCGTGATACCGGCCAGCAAACGCAGGATGTGAGTACG
>NZ_CAWOJA010000040.1:0-1274 GCF_963881615.1 Rahnella sp. CJA17(1/100)
CACAATTTCACCATGTGAATACAGTTTCCTCACACCCCGAAAAGCAGGATGCTTTTCACATGTCAGCCAGGGACCGGAATGAACACACTTTCCCGCTATTCTCTCGATATCTGGAACAGCCCGTACCGTCTGGACGTGCTGAACTTTCGCGGCGAGGAACAGCTCAGCGAGACTTTTTCCTACACCGTCGACGTCACCTGCCCCGAACCGGATATCGACGCCGCGCAGATGCTGCGCCAGTTCGCCAGCTTCACTATGGGCACGCCTTTCCAGCCGGAACGCGTCGTGTACGGCGTTATCCGTGACTTTCAGCGCCTGTCGACCTCCGCCGACGAAACCCTTTACCGCCTCGAGCTGGTGCCGCGCCTGCGGCTGCTGGAAAACAGCACCAACAGCTTTATTTTTCAGAACCAGTCGGTGCCCGAAGTGGTGGAATTTATTCTGCGCAAGCACGGGCTGGAGGGGCAGGATTTTGAGTTTCGCCTCAGCCAGACCTACCCCGATCGCGAACTCATCACCCAGTGGGGCGAGACCGACCTGCAGTTTATAAAACGCATTCTGGCCGAGGTCGGTATCTGGTTCCGCTTTGAGGCGGACACCCGCCTGACGTGTGAAAAGGTGCTGTTCGGCGACGGGCCGGAGCAGTACCAGTTTGGCGTCACCCTGCCGTACTGCGAGCCGTCGGGGATGCGCGACGGCCACGCCGAAAGCGTCTGGGGGCTGAAAATCCACTGGAACGCCGTGACCGGCAAAATCTTTAAACGCGATTACAACTACCGCGAGGCGACCACGCCGCTGGACGTCAGCGCGCAGGTGCGCAGCGCCGCGCCGGTGACCGGCGAAAGCTACCTTTATGCCCGGCCCTACCGCGAGGCCGGTGAGGACGTGGACGCCGCCGCCGAAACCGGCGCGTTTTATGCCCGCATCCGCCATGAACGTCAGCTGAATCATCAGTGCCGGATATTCGCCCGCACCACCGGCAGCGGGCTGGCGCCGGGTCAGGTGCTGGAGCCGCAGGCCTACCCGTTCAGCGACCTGCCGGACGGCATCCTCATTACCCGCATCGTCGCCAAAGGCTCGCGCACCGACCACTTCCGCCTCAATATCTGGGGCATGGCCTACCGCGAAACGATTGGCTTTCGTCCCGAACCGCCGGCGCGGCCGGTGCTCAGCGGCACGATACCGGCGCGGGTGGAAAGCCCGACCCGAGGCGACACCTACGCGTGGCTGGATAATCAGGGGCGCTACCGCGTGCGCATTGACGGCGACCGTGC
>NZ_CAWOJA010000041.1:0-1094 GCF_963881615.1 Rahnella sp. CJA17(1/100)
GTTGACCACGGTAAAACTACCCTGACTGCAGCAATCACTACCGTTCTGGCTAAAACCTACGGCGGTTCTGCACGCGCATTCGACCAGATCGATAACGCACCAGAAGAAAAAGCTCGTGGTATCACCATCAACACTTCTCACGTTGAATATGACACCCCGACTCGTCACTACGCGCACGTTGACTGCCCAGGGCACGCCGACTACGTGAAAAACATGATCACCGGTGCTGCACAGATGGACGGCGCTATCCTGGTTGTTGCTGCAACTGACGGCCCTATGCCTCAGACTCGTGAGCACATCCTGCTGGGTCGCCAGGTTGGCGTTCCATACATGATCGTGTTCATGAACAAATGCGACATGGTAGATGACGAAGAACTGCTGGAACTGGTAGAAATGGAAGTTCGTGAACTTCTGTCTGCTTACGAATTCCCAGGCGACGACATCCCGGTCATCAAAGGTTCAGCGCTGAAAGCACTGGAAGGCGATGCTACTTGGGAAGCGAAAATCATCGAACTGGCAGAAGCACTGGACAGCTACATTCCATTGCCAGAGCGTGCTATCGATAAGCCATTCCTGCTGCCAATCGAAGACGTATTCTCCATCTCCGGCCGTGGTACAGTTGTTACCGGTCGTGTAGAGCGCGGTATCGTTAAAGTGGGCGAAGAAGTTGAAATCGTCGGTATCAAGGACACTGTTAAGTCTACTTGTACGGGCGTTGAAATGTTCCGCAAACTGCTGGACGAAGGCCGTGCTGGTGAGAACGTTGGTGTTCTGCTGCGTGGTATCAAACGTGAAGATATCGAACGTGGTCAGGTTCTGGCTAAACCAGGTTCAATCAAACCACACACCAAGTTTGATTCCGAAGTGTACATCCTGAGCAAAGATGAAGGTGGTCGTCATACTCCATTCTTCAAAGGCTACCGTCCACAGTTCTACTTCCGTACAACTGACGTGACCGGTACTATCGAACTGCCAGAAGGCGTTGAGATGGTTATGCCTGGTGACAACGTGAACATGGTTGTTACCCTGATCCACCCAATCGCGATGGATGACGGTCTGCGTTTCGCAATCCGTGAAGGCGGCCGTACTGTAGG
>NZ_CAWOJA010000042.1:0-1003 GCF_963881615.1 Rahnella sp. CJA17(1/100)
CGCTGCAACGGCAATGAATGTCGGTAAATCCACGATGGATAAATGGGTTCGCCAGCTTAAAGAAGAACGCGCAGGGAAATCCCCAAAGGCCTCTCCGATGACGCCTGAGCAACTTCGCATTCGTGAATTAGAAAAACGACTGCAACGTGTTGAAATGGAAAACGATATATTAAAAAAGGCTACCGCGCTCTTGATGTCAGACTCCCTGAACAATTCTCGTTAGTTGAGAAACTCAGGACGCGGTTTCCTGTTGCCTTTATTTGCAATGTGTTCGGGATCCATCGCAGTAGCTATCGGTACTGGCTAAGCCGACCGCAGAAACCTGATGCAAAACACATCATTATACTAAGCCTGGTTCGTGAAGTTTATCATGCCAGTAATGGCTCTGCGGGGGCCCGGAGCATTGCCGATATGGTCAGCGCAAAAGGTGTTCCGTTGAGTCGCTGGCGGGCCAGTAAGATAATGAAAGAGCTGAATATTGTTAGTTGCCAGCAACCGGATCATCGCTACAAAAAAGCCACAAAAGAGCATGTGGATATCCCTAATCATCTGGATCGCCAGTTTGCAGTAACGGAACCTAATCAGACCTGGTGCGGCGACGTGACCTACATCTGGACGGGCAAACGCTGGGCTTATCTGGCGGTTGTTCTGGATTTATTTTCCCGCAAGCCAATAGGCTGGGCGATGTCGTTTTCTCCGGACTCAGGTCTGACAGGAAAAGCATTAACGATGGCCTGGGAAGCCAGGGGGAAACCGGCTGACGTTATGTATCATTCTGACCAGGGAAGTCACTATACCAGCAGGGAATTCAGACGGTTACTGTGGCGTTATCGTATAAAGCAAAGCATGAGTCGCCGTGGAAACTGCTGGGACAGCAGCCCAATGGAACGATTTTTTCGCAGCCTGAAATCAGAATGGGTACCGAACTGTGGATACGCTAATTTTAGCGAAGCAAATAGATCAATAACAAATTACATCATTGGTTATTACAGCCAGCTCAGAC
>NZ_CAWOJA010000043.1:0-710 GCF_963881615.1 Rahnella sp. CJA17(1/100)
GCGCTTACCACTTTGTGATTCATGACTGGGGTGAAGTCGTAACAAGGTAACCGTAGGGGAACCTGCGGTTGGATCACCTCCTTACCTCAAGATACGCATTGTGCAGTGTCCACACAGATTGTCTGATAGAAAGTAACGAGCAGAAATACCTTAATAGGCTTGTAGCTCAGGTGGTTAGAGCGCACCCCTGATAAGGGTGAGGTCGGTGGTTCAAGTCCACTCAGGCCTACCAATTCCTTCCTCCTCTTCGTTGTCGCCATGTCTCGTTTGCACAAAGCAAACTTCGCATGACTCCGCCTTGATGAGAAAGTAATTGGCTGACTCATCAGGCTGATGAGTAATTAAGGTATCTGTGAGTGACTGTATGGGGCTATAGCTCAGCTGGGAGAGCGCCTGCCTTGCACGCAGGAGGTCAGCGGTTCGATCCCGCTTAGCTCCACCATTACCGTACAGCCCCTAAATAATACTTCAGAGTGTATTGGAAACAGTATGCTGCGAAGTATTTTGCTCTTTAACAATCTGGAACAAGCTGAAAATTGAAAGTTTACAGCTGAACATCACTCTCCGTAGAAGTACTGAGTGATGGATTAGTCTGTAACAGAGTCTCTCAAATAATCGCAGCGCGATGGTGGAAACACCTTCGGGTTGTGAGGTTAAGCGACTAAGCGTACACGGTGGATGCCTAGGCAGTCAGAGGCGATGAAGGGCGT